>NZ_VHIJ01000042.1:0-38426 GCF_006680095.1 Pseudarthrobacter sp. B4EP4b
GGGCGTTTCCCCCGGTGGGGGCAGGCACCGGAGGTCCGTGTCGCCGTCGGGCGGGCGCGGTACGGTGCGGGGACTAGGCTGGGGTTATGGCGCACGATCAGCAGCACGGCACAGCCGAAGAAACCCTGGGCGGAGCCGACGATACCCTGGCGAACATCTCCGCCGTCGACATTGCCGACTGGCGGTTGCGGACCTTCGCCCTCTACGCCAATGTCCGGAAGCTGGCGCTCGAGAACCCGTCCGAGGCCCACTCCTACTGGCGCCACCAGCGGGACCTGATGTTTGCCACGCACCCTGCCTCCGCCCTCACCGCTCAGGACAAGGCGCGCTTTTCCGGACTCAAAACCGCGGACTACGATCCCATCTACCGTTTCCACGTGCCCCTGACCAAGGAGGGTGCGGGGCGGGAGATGAACGTGGAGACCGCCACGGACGGCGTGGTCAGGTTTATCCGGCTGGGAACCTTCGACCTGCCCGAGATGGGCCAGCTCGGGGTGTGGAAGCTGCACGGCTACGGCGGCGGTATTTTTGTGCCGTTCCGTGATGCCACGGCCGGCCAGCCCGGCGGCAGCTACGGCGCGGGACGGTATTTGCTCGATACCATCAAGGGCGCGTTCCATGGCGTCGATGGGACCGGTCCGGATGCCGCTTTTGTGCTGGACTTCAACTTCGCCTACAACCCGTCCTGCGCTTATAACGAGGCCTGGGCATGCCCGCTGCCCGGGCCGTCGAACCGGCTGGCCGTGGAAATTCCGGTGGGCGAACTCTACTGACGGAACCGCAGCCGGCTTCCCGCCAGGTTTGATTCACAACGCCCCATAGGATTCCCTCATGATTGCCCTCCCCCGCCGCATTGCGCGCGTCCGTCCCCTGTCCCCTGCCCATCCAGCGGAACAATTTTTTGTTGCCAGCGATGCAGTGGACTTTGGTGGGGCGGAGGGCAGCACGTGGACGGTTACTGGCAGCCCCTTTTGGGGTTCACCGGCCAACGCCTCCAGCCACCCGCGGGAGGGGTGGCAGCCAGGGGACCGGGTGAAGGAGCATTCCTTTACGTTCCTCGCTCCGAGCGTGCCCGCCAATGTCCTGGGGATGGCGCACAACACCGGCCAGTCCGGGCGGGAGCTGCCGCCGCAGGCGTTCCAGAAGGCGGCCACCAGCGTCATCGGGCCTGGAGACGCGATTGAACTGGCGCCGGGAATGCGGCGGGTGGATCCGGAGGCGGAGCTGACCATTGTGATCGGCACCAGGGCGCGGGGCCTGACTCCGGAGAACGCCCGCGGCGCCGTCCTGGGCTTCACTATCGGCAACGACGTCACCTGCCGGGATCTGCAGAAGACTGATGAACTCTGGATCAGCGCCAAGAGCCAGGACACGTTCACGCCCGCGGGACCGTGGATGGTGACCGGCCTGGACGAGTCACACCTGGCCGTGGACGTGGTGCACAACGGCACTCCCCTCCAGGCCGCCAGCACCGCTGACCTCGGCTGGAAGGTTGATGAGATCCTCGTGTACGTGACCTCGTTTATGACCCTCCACCCGGGCGACCTCGTGCTGACCGGTTTCCCGGCAGAGTGCGCTCCACTGGCCCCGGGCGACACCGTGGTGTGCCGCGTCGAAGGGATCGGTGAGCTCATGAATCCTGTGATTGCCTCCCCCTGGCCCGCACCTTCCAGCGGCTGAGGTGGCAGCGCCTTCGGGGCGTTGGTGAAGTCAGGCGCCGAGCGCCCTGACCCGTCCGACGGCGGATTCCACCGCGGCCGCCGCCGCGGCCAGGTCCGCTTCGGTCACCGCTGCGTCGAAGCTGAACCGGACAGCCGTCTGGGCCACCTCGGGCGCAATGCCCAGTGCTGTCAGCACCGGCGAGGGCGCGTCCGAGCCCGCCGCGCAGGCTGAGCCGCTGGAGCAGACCACGCCCTGGCGTTCGAGCTCAAGGAGTACTGACTCGCCGCTGGTTCCGGGGAAGCAGAACGACGCCACGGAAGGCAGCCGTTCAGCCGGATGCCCGGTGAGGACTGCGCCCGGAACACCGGTGACCACAGCGCTGATGAACGTGTCCCGCAGCGCGGTGACCCGGCGTCGTTGTTCTTCCTGGCCTGCGTGCGCAAGCGTCAGGGCGGTGGCCAGGCCCACGGCGCCGGCCACGTTCTCTGTTCCTGACCGGCGGCCGCGTTCCTGCCCGCCGCCGTGGATCAGCGGCTCGAGTTTGGTGCGCCCCCGGACGAACAGCACCCCGCATCCCTTGGGCGCCCCCAGCTTGTGCCCCGAAATGCTCATCGCATCCACACCCAGCACCTTCGTGTCCAGCGGCAGCCACCCGGCTGCCTGGACGGCGTCCGTGTGGAAAGGGATGCCCAGTTCGTGTGCCAGCGCTGCCAGTTCGGAAATGGGCTGGACCGTTCCCACTTCATTGTTGGCGTACATCACGCTGGCCACCGCTGTTTCCGGCGTCAGCACTTTTTGAAACGCCTCCGGGGTCACCAGTCCGGTCCCGTCAACGGGGACCACATCAATGGCGAAGCCATGGAAGCGCTCCAAATACCGTGCCGATTCCTCCACAGCGGGATGTTCGACGGCGCTGATCACCACCCGGTTGAGCTGCGGGTCAGCAGCCTGCCGGGCCAGCGCGATGCCCTTCACCGCCAGGTTGTCCGCTTCCGTTCCGCCGGAGGTGAAGGTGATCTCGCCCGCCCGGCCGCCCAGCACCGCTGCCACTGTCCGCCGCGCGTCCGCGAGCGCGGTGGCTGCAGCCTCGCCGAGGGTGTGGTGGCTGGAGGGGTTCCCGAACTCTCCGGTCAGGTACGGCCATATGGCGTCCAGCACTTCACGGCGGACGGGGGTGGTGGCGGCGGCGTCGAGGAAGATCATGGGTTCATGCCACCGTCAGTTCGACATCCAGCCCGAGGTCCAGGGCGGCCACCGTGTGCGTCAGGGCGCCGATGGAGATAACGTCCACTCCTGTGGCGGCGATTCCGGCCACGGTGGCCAGGTTCACATTCCCACTGGCCTCAACACGTGCGCGTCCGGCCACCAGCGCCACCCCGGCCCTCAACTCCTCAGGAGTGAAATTGTCCAGCATGATGGTGTCCACCCCGGCGGCGAGCACGGGCTCGATCTGGTCCATCCGGTCCACCTCAACTTCGAAGTGGGTGGTGTGCCCCAGCTGTGCCTTGGCTGCGGCGAGCAGCCCGGTGAGTTTGGCCGGGTCCCCTCCTGTCATCACGGCAAGGTGGTTGTCCTTGGCGAGGACGGCGTCGGAGAGGCTGTACCGGTGGTTGGCGCCGCCACCGCAGCGCACGGCGAACCGCTCCAGGATCCGCAGCCCGGGAGTGGTCTTGCGCGTGTCGGTGATCCGGGCGGACGTGCCTTCGGTCAGTTCGACGAATTCGGCGGTCTTCGTGGCGATGGCGGACATCCGCTGCACGAGGTTCAGTGCCACGCGTTCTGCGAGGAGCACCGACCGGGCCCGTCCGCTGACCCGCGCGAGGTGCGTGCCGGCGTCGAACGTGTCCCCGTCGGCGAGCAGCAGCT
Source organism: Pseudarthrobacter sp. B4EP4b (assembly GCF_006680095.1). Classification (NCBI taxonomy): domain Bacteria; kingdom Bacillati; phylum Actinomycetota; class Actinomycetes; order Micrococcales; family Micrococcaceae; genus Pseudarthrobacter; species Pseudarthrobacter sp. B4EP4b. The sequence continues at coordinate 3,529 of NZ_VHIJ01000042.1, forward strand.
CCACGTCCGTTTCGGGGTCCACCAGCAGCATGGCGTCCCGGAACACCGTGGCGCCGCTGAAGACGCCGGGGACCCGTGCGTTCAGTACAGCGGTGGCGCGGGCGTCGGCGGGGATCAGCAGCTGGGAGGTGATGTCCCCGGCAGGAGCGTCCTCGGCGAACGCCCGTTCCAGGATGTCCCGTACGGGTGCCGACGGCAGCGTCAGGTCCAGGGTGCGGACGCCGGCCCGTGCTGGTGCGGTCAGTGAGGTGGTGTCAGTCATGGAGAAGGCTCGCTTTCGGGCGGGTTCGGGAAGATTCTTCAAGTTCGGCAGCGAGGCCGGCAGCGTCCGTGGGGTCATCGCTGGGGGTAATGGGCTCCCAGGGACTCAGTGCGCTGCCGGGCGGCAGCCACCAGCAGCTGCGCAGCCAGCAACAGGTTCCGGTCCTCGTGCAGCCGCGTGTCCGTGCCGGCGGAGAGTGTGTCAGGACGTACGACGGCGGCCCACCGCCCAAGGGTGTCCCCCGCCTGAGCCAACAGTTCCCCCGAGCGCAGCACCCCAGCTTTGGCAGTCATCAACCGGCGCAGAGCTTCCCGCGAGAACGTGGAGCCAATGCCGTCGCCAGCATCCCCTTCCCCGCCGGAGTTGGCCAGCAGGCTCCCGCCGTCACCACCCGTTTCGCCCGCATCGCCTTCTAAAGCAGCAGGGAAGGTGACGGCACCCAAGGTGCGCTGCCCGACGTCGGCCGAGGGTGTTCCGGAAGCGAGCGTCAAGGGGAGGCCGCCCGCGGCCGAGACAGCGAGCGGAGGAACAGCCTGGGACGGCGCCCCCCAGCCACCGCCGTCGTCACCAGACAGGAAGTCTTCAACAGCGCGGCGGCCGAAGACGAGTCCCTCAAGGAGGGAGTTGCTGGCCAGCCGGTTCGCACCTTGGACGCCGGTGCACGCAACTTCGCCGGCGGCGTAAAGCCCGGGCACAGTGGTCCGGCCATGGAGGTCCGTGGCTACTCCGCCCATCCAGTAGTGGGCTGCGGGGGCAACCGGGACCAGGTCCCTGGTCCAGTCGATGCCGGCGTCGAGCGTCCGTTGCGTGAGGGTGGGGAACCTCTTGGCCAGGAATCCCGGACCCTTGGCCTGTTCAATGAGGCGTGCGTCAAGGTAGACGTGGCCGTTGGGGTCGCCGAGCTTGGCCAGGTGCAGGGCGATGCTGCGGGACACCACGTCGCGCGGGGCGAGTTCGGCGTCGGGGTGGTAGGCCCGCATGAACCGCTTGCCGTTGCCGTCCACAAGGATGGCTCCTTCGCCACGGACGGCTTCGGAGATGAGGAGCGGGTCCTGGTCCAGCCCGCGCGCATTGCCCGGGTTGGAGGTGGCGCCGGGCACCAGGCAGGTGGGGTGGAACTGGAAGAATTCGAGGTCGGCCGGTGCCGCCCCGGCGCGGACGGCGAGCGCCAGGCCGTCTGCCGTGGCCACCGCGGGGTTGGTGGTCTGCGCAAAGAGCTGTCCTGCTCCGCCGGTGGCCAACAGCACTGCGTCCCCGTGCAGTGTGTGGGTCCCGCCGTCCTGCAGGAACTCGACGCCGGTGGCGTGGCCGTCCTGCAGCAGGAGCGCTGTGGCGTGGGCACCGGTGTGGATGGTCAGCGTGCCCTCCGGGCGGCGGGCAAGCACGGCCTCGATCAGGCCCGCCGCGACTTTCGCGCCGGTCGCGTCGCCACCCGCGTGCAGGATGCGCGGGGCGGAGTGGGCAGCCTCCAGCCCCAATGCGGGGCCACCGCCGGCACCGGGATCGAAGCGCACGCCGAACCGTTCCAGCCCGGCGATGTCCAGGCGGGCCTCGGTGCACATCAGCCGGACCGCCGCTTCATGGCAGTGCCCAGCGCCCGCCTGCAGGGTGTCGGCGATGTGGGCTGCAACCGTGTCCCCGGGGGCGGGTTCGTCCAGTACTGCCGAAATACCGCCCTGGGCGTACCAGGTGTTGCTCTCGCGCAGCTGGCCTTTGCTCAGCAGGACAACATCGGCGCCGGCGTCGGCCGCCAGCAGTGCGGCGTACAGTCCGGCGATACCGCTGCCAACCACGATCAGCCGGCGCGGGGATCCGCCGCCGGCCCTGGCGCCCCTGGAGGGCAGGGCACCGGGTTCGAATGTTCCACCGCCCGCAGAGGGAGGCATGATCGGCTGCCGGTTCATTACGGCCTGGCGGCGAGCATGCGCTCGAGCGCGGTGCGGGCGTTGTCCTGCACGGAGTCCGCCACGGTGATCCGGTTGACGATGCGCCCGGCAACGAGCTCCTCGAGGACCCATGCCAGGTAGCCCGGGTGGATCCGGTACATGGTGGAGCACGGGCAGATCACCGGGTCCAGGCAAAAGATGGTGTGCTGCGGGTACTCAGCCGCGAGCCGGTTCACCATGTTGATTTCGGTGCCAATGGCAAAGGTAGTGGGCTCGGTGGCCGCGGCGATGGCCTTTTTGATGAAGTCGGTGGAGCCGGCCGAATCTGCCGCATCCACCACCTCCATGGGGCACTCGGGGTGCACGATCACCTGGACGCCGGGGAAGTCGGCCCTGGCCTTTTCGATCTGCGCCACGTTGAAGCGCTTGTGCACGGAACAGAACCCGTGCCACAGGATCACCCGGGAATCCAGGAGCGCCTGCTCGTCGTTGCCGCCGAGGTCCTTGCGCGGATTCCACATGGGCATCTGCTCCAGCGGCACGCCCAGCGCTTTCGCGGTGTTGCGGCCCAGGTGCTGGTCCGGGAAGAACAGCACCCGCCGGGCACGCTGGAACGCCCACTCGAGGACGGTCTTGGCGTTGGAGGAGGTGCAGACGATGCCGCCGTGCTCGCCGCAGAAAGCCTTCAGGGCTGCGGAGGAATTCATGTAGGTGACGGGGATGACCGGAACACGGCCGTCGGCGTCGGGTTCGGTGCCGAAGATTTCCTCAAGCTGCTCCCAGCACTCGGCTACGGAGTCGGCGTCGGCCATATCCGCCATGGAGCAGCCGGCCGCAAGGTTGGGCAGGATGACGGCCTGTTCGGGCGCTGAAAGGATGTCGGCGGTTTCGGCCATGAAGTGGACGCCGCAGAAGACGATGGCCTCTGCGTCCGGGCGGGTGAGCGCGGCATTGGCCAGCTGGAAGGAGTCGCCCACGAAGTCCGCGTACTGGATGACTTCATCGCGCTGGTAGAAGTGCCCCAGGATGACGGCCCGGTCCCCCAGCGCAGCCTTGGCGGCGAGGATCCTTTCGCCCAGCTCGGCGTCGCTGGCGAGCTTGTACTCTTCGGGCAGCTGCCCCTGGCGCGGCGTTGCGGCGGGGGCCACGTCCGCACTGGAGGCACCGGGGCCGTAGGCGGGAACGCCGGCGAGCGCCTCGGCAAGGTCGTAGTCCCACGGGCCATTGGCCAGGGCCGGGCTGCAGGTGCTGCCCTTTGCCGCCGCACCGTTCTCGGCCTGTTCGCGCGTGATCAGCTGGATTGCTGTGTTGACGCTGCTCATAGTGTGCTCCTGTTATCTGGGTCAAGGCCGGGCCGGCCGGTAAAGCGGTAGAGGCGGGGCGGGCGGTGTTTGCCGCCCTGGAGGTATTCCCCGGTTTCCTCGATTTCCGGGGTGGATTTGAGCTGGCGCCGGAAGTTTGCCGGGTCCAGTTGGCGGTCCAGCACAGCCTCGTAGACTTCCCGGACCTGGGCCAGGGTGAAGTACTCCCCCAGCAGGTGGTAGGCCACGGATCCGTAAGCCAGCTTGTTCCGCAGCCGCCAGAGCGCGTAGTCCACAATGGCGTTGTGGTCGAAGGCGAGTTCGCCGAGCCGGTCCGCGCGGAACCATCTGACGTTCTCGGACTCGTCTGCCAGGGCGGCTTCGGTCGGCTGGACCAGGGCCCAGTACACAATCGAGACCACCCGTTGCGTGGGTGAACGGTGGAGGCCGCCGAAGGCGTAGAGCTGCTCGAGGTAGCTCGGGGCGAGGCCAGTGGTCTCCCGCAGGTTGCGCGATGCCGCGTCCTGCAGGGACTCCGAGTGGCTCAGTGGGCCACCCGGCAGCGCCCAGAGGCCTTTGAACGGCTCCCGGATCCGCCGGACCAGCGGCAGCCAGAGCGTAGGACGTCCGGAGCGTTCGCTGGGCCGGAGCGCGAAAATGACATTGGAGATCGCGAGCGATGGCGGGGCAGCCTGGCGCTCGGAGACGTTTGCCGAGCTCAAGTACATTTCCCACCACCTTCCCAACCTGCCGGGCTCCCTGTGGGAGCCTGGATCCTTCGGTCACCATAGTTATGGTCAACTTGACCATAACTGATTCTACGGGCAACCGCCCCTCAATTGCCAAATGTTTCTCCTTCCTGCCGGCGCGGAAGTCATGGGGAGGGATCGCCTGGTGGCGGGGAGCCCGGCGCCGGGAGCCCCGGATGCGGGCAGCATGGCCGGGAGAAGGTAAATTCAAGAGGTCCCACGAGGAGCCACCATCCAAACCCCAAGAAGGTTCAGCAGCAGATGACAATGAAGTCCTCCCAGGAGCGTCCGCAAGACCATCTGGGCCACAGCATGAAGCCCCGCCAGCTCACCATGATGGGCCTGGGCAGCGCGATCGGCGCCGGCCTCTTCCTTGGCTCCGGGGCAGGGGTCCAGGCGGCCGGCCCCGCCGTGCTGATCTCCTACCTGGTGGCCGGCACCCTGATCATCCTGGTGATGTGGGCACTGGGCGAAATGGCCGCCGCGAACCCGAACAGCGGCGCGTTCTCCGTCTATGCCGAACGGGCCATGGGCAAAACGGCCGGGGCCACCATCGGCTGGCTGTGGTGGCTGCAGCTGGTGGTGGTGATTGCTGCCGAGGCCTTGGGCGCGGCCGGGCTCCTCTTCACTGTCTGGCCCGTGGTCCCGGTCTGGGCGCTCGCCCTGATCTTTATGGTGGTCTTCACCGCCATCAACCTGGCTGGAGTCCGGAACTTTGGTGAATTCGAGTTCTGGTTCGCCATCCTCAAGGTCGCGGCCATTGTCCTGTTCCTGGTGATCGGCGCTGCCCTGCTCCTGGGCCTGCTGCCGGATGTGGCATCCCCCGGCCTCGCCAACCTGACTTCCGATTTCGCCCCCGCGGGACTCGGCGGAATTGCCGCGGCGCTTTTTGTGGTTATCTTCGCTTTTGGCGGCACGGAGATTGTGTCCGTCGCGGCGGCCGAGACCGAAGACCCGGAACACAGTGTGGGCAAAGCCATCCGGACGGTGGTGTGGCGCATCCTGGTTTTCTACATCGGCTCGGTCTTTGTGATCGCGGCCGTCCTGCCGGCAACATCGGAAAGCCTGGCGTCACCCTTTGCCGGCGTCCTGGACGCCGCCCGCATCCCCGGCGCCGCAACGGCAATCACGCTCGTGGCCGTCGTCGCCCTTCTCTCCGCACTGAATGCCAACCTCTACGGCTCGTCGCGGATGGTCTACTCCCTTGCCCGGCGCGGCGGGGCCCCTCGCTTCCTGGCCCGGCTGAGCGGTGCCAGCGTGCCCATGCTGGCCGTCGGCGTGTCCGTCGCCTTCGGTTTCGTGGCCACAATCCTGGAGCTTTTGTTCCCGGAGCGCATCCTCCCCGCCCTGTTCCAGCTGGTCGGATCAACCTGCCTGGTGGTGTGGGGCAGCGCGCTGGTCTCGCAGCTGGTCCTGCGGCGCCGCGCGGACAGGGACGGCACTCCCCTGCCGCTGAGGATGCGGGGCTTCCCGGCCCTGACGATTGTGGGCCTCGTCCTGCTGGGCCTGATCTTCGCGGTGGGCTTCAGCGCCGAAAGCAGCCGTGTCCAGCTGTTCAGCACCTTCGGCCTGATCGCGGCAATCGCAGCAGCCTGTGCAGTGGGTGCCCGGCTCAGCGCCAGGACCCGCGGGCCCAGGCAGGTGGCGGCAAGGCAGGTAGAGTAACTTTCGAAGCACGAGGTTCCGACGCGCCGGGTCTCCCTGGGCGCCGTAGTTGATGAGGACTGACACCATGAGCGGCAGGCACACCGGCGAGCAGCATTCGCACACCGTGGAGGGCACCGACCCCCAGCTGTATGTGGCGGTGCATGATCCTGCTGTGGACGCCGGGCTCCGCCCCGTCCTGCTCCTGCACGGCTTCTCGTCGTCCAGCAAACTCAACTGGGAGGACACCGGCTGGCTGGCAGCGCTGCTTGATGCCGGCCGGCGGGTCATCGTGGTGGACCTGCCCGGGCACGGCCGCAGCGGCGCCCCGGAGGACCGCGATTCCTACTCCCCCAGCAGGATCCGCGCGGACCTGCTGCAGGTTGCCTTCGACGCCGGCGTGCGGCCTTTGCAGGCCGGTGACCCTGCCAGCGGGCTGGACGTGGTGGGTTATTCCCTGGGTTCCCGGCTCGCCTGGGAGTTCGCCGCCACCCAGCCCGAAATAGTGCACCGGATTGTCCTGGGCGGCCCGAATACCGCGGACCCCCTGGCTGAGTTCGACCTCGTGGCCGCCCAGGACTACCTGGCCGACGGCACCCCTATTGCGGATGAGTCAACGGCCAGGCTGCTCAAAATGGCGCTGCTGCTGCCGAGCAACAACATCTTCGCCCTGCTGTCCCTGGTGGAAGCCATCAAGGCCGAACCATACGACCCCGCCGAGGCGGTCCCGCACGTGCCGGTCCTCCTGGTCGCAGGCGACCAGGACGAGCGCGCCGGCAGCCTGCCGCAGCTCGCCGAGCTGGCCCAAGGCGCCGGCGCCCTGGCCGAACAGCTGACGCTGCCGGGCCGCAACCACACCAACGCCGTCACCAGCCGTGCCTTCAAGCAGGCCGCCATCTCCTTCCTCGCGGTCTGATCCGGCTGCAATATTCCCCGGCCATCCAGGCCCTCCTGCCGTTGGCTTCCCGGCGGTAGGCTGAAAGGGAAGGCTGGAACAGCCGGGAGGACTACATGGATATGCGTTTCGAAGACCGCACAGAGGCCGGCGAGCGGCTGGCTGCGGTTTTGACGCAGTTCCGCGAGCGCCCGGGCACGGTCGTGATGGGCCTTGCGCGCGGTGGAATCCCCGTGGCGGCGGCCGCAGCGAAGGCCCTGTACCTTCCGCTGGGTGCCGTCCTGGTGCGCAAGCTCGGCATTCCCGGGCATGAGGAAACCGCGTACGGAGCCTTGGCGTGGGCCCGCGGGCGGACTGTGCGCCTGCTCAACAAACCGTTGCTGGACCGCGTCCTGGAACATGGGGTCCGTGAGGAACTCCTGCGCCAGGTGGAGCAGCGCGAACGCGTCGAATTGCTCCGCCGCGTGGACCTCTACCCGGGAGCAGACCAGGAAATCTCCGGCAAGACCGTCCTGCTGATCGACGACGGGCTGGCAACCGGAGCCACCATGAGGGCCGCCGTCGAGGCCGTCCGTGAGGGTGGGGCGGAGACGGTGGTGGCCGCCGCTCCCGTGGGCTCCATTGAAGCCGCCGCGTCCGTGGAGCGGGTGTGCGACGCCGTGCTGTGCCTGCACTTGCCCGGCAAGTTCCGCGCGGTGGGCAGTTTCTACCGGCACTTCGAACAACTGACGGACGAAGACGCCATCAGCTTCCTGAAGCAGTAGCAACCGTTGACGACAGCGGGCCCGGACCAATATGGTCCGGGCCCGCTGCTGCGTTATGGGCTTTCCTTGTGACGGTGCGGCTAGTGGTGGCTGACGCCCAGCGGCCTGCCCTTGGTTTCCTTGGCCAGGACCACGCCGATGGCCGAAATGACGCACAGCACCATGATGTAGATGCCGATCGATCCGGCCCACTTGGTGGTCTGCAGCAGCGTTTCGGCGATGGTGGCGGCGAAGGCGCCGCCCAGGATTGCGCCGAAGGCGTAGCCGATGGAAATGCCGGAGTACCTGACACTGGCCGGGAACATCTCCGCGTACATTGCGGACATCGGGCCGTAGGAAAGGCCAAGGCCGATGGTGAGGACAAACAGTGCAACGCCGTAGAGCCAGATGTTCCTGGTGTCGATCAGGGCAAACATGGGAATCATCCAGGCGAACACAATCGCGTAGCCGGTAAGGAAGGTCTTGACGCGGCCAATGCGGTCCGAGAGCCAGCCGCCTACCAGCGTGAAGATCAGCCAGCCAAAGGATGCGAGCGTGGTGGCCAGGAGGACCTGGGGCGTGGGCATCTGCAGCGTCCGGGTGGCATAGGAGATGAAGAACGCAATCAGCAGGTACCCGGCAGCGTTGTTGCCGATGAAGATCATGGTGGAGTACAGCACCGGCTTTTTGTGGCTTCGGACCAGTTCACCCAGGGGCGCCTTGCTTTCCTGTTTCCGCATGGCCATCTCCTGGAAGACCGGGCTTTCTGCCACGGCACGCCGGATCAGGTAGCCCACTACGATCAGGACGATGGAAAGCAGGAACGGCATCCGCCAGCCCCAGGCGGCGAAGTCTTCCTTGGACATGCTGCTGTTGAGGAAGAAGAGCAGGCCGGTGGCCAGGATCATGCCCACGGGCACGCCGATCTGCGGGTAGGCACCGAAGAGCCCGCGCTTGTTCAGGGGCGCGTGTTCCACGGCCATCAGTGCCGCCCCGCCCCATTCGCCGCCTGCCGAGAAGCCCTGGATGATCCGGAGGAGGATCAGCAGCACGGGCGCCCAGGCGCCGATCTGGGCGTAGGTGGGCAGCATGCCGATGAGGGCGGTGGCCGCTCCCATCATCACCAGGGTGAAGACGAGCATGGCTTTGCGCCCCAGCCGGTCGCCAAGGTGGCCTGCCACCACGGCGCCCAGCGGCCGGAACAGGAAGCTGATGCCGATCAGGGCGAACGAGAGGATCTGCGCCAGGCCCGGGTTGGACTGGTTCAGCGGTGCCAGGAACAGCGGCGACAGCAGCGTTGCCGTCAGCTGGGCAAAGATAAAGAAGTCGTACCACTCGATGGTGGTGCCCACCAGGGTACCGGCCAGGACTTTGCGCTCCTCCCGCCGGGTGCTGGGACCGGAGAGAGTATCCACCTTGGAAGGTGTGGTCATTGAAACTCCATTGTTTGTTGGCAGCGGGGCTGCCAGGACGCCTTCAGGATTACCGACAGAACGGTCAGTTAGTTAGTAGGGTACTACGAAAATGTGAGGCAGGACACGGATTCTCCGAATTCCATGCCTCAGGCGTCGAAGTCGGACGCGCTGAACTGGCGCCACCTTGCAAGAGCCCTGGTCAGCAGGTTCTATATGTGAACCGGCGCTTCGCTATCCGGACGCTCCGGCCTAGGATGGAAACCATGACTTCCAGCGCTGCAGCCCCGGCCGGAGCCGCGCCGGCGCAGGCCTCACCCTCCCAGACGCTTTCCCGGGGCATCCGTGCTTTGGAAATCCTTGCTGCCGCGCCCGGCCCGCTGACGATTGCCGAACTCGCCGATGCCATGGGCGTCCACCGTTCTGTGGCCTACCGGATCCTTCGCACGCTGGAGGACCACTCGCTGCTGGTCCGCGACGACGCAGGGCGGGTCCAGCCCGGCCCCGGACTGGCCGTCCTTGCCCGCGGCGTTTCAAGGAACCTGCAGGGCGCAGCCCTGCCCGAACTGACGCATTTGGCCAACACCTTGGATATGACTGCTTTCGTGGCATTGTGGGACCACCACGACTGCATCACCCTCGTGACCGTGGAACCACGGCACAGCGGGGCTACTGTGGCGCAGCATCCCGGCACCCGTCACCCCATCAACGCCGGAGCACCGGGCATTGCCATTCAGTCGGCCCTCACCGAAGCCGAATGGGACCGCCTCGAGACCGGCATCCCGTACCGCCCGGAGGCGGCGGAGGCCCGGCGCGCCGGATACTCCGCCAGCCATGACGAAGTCATCGCCGGCGTTTCCTCGCTGGCGGCACCGGTCCGGGTTCCCGGCGGACGGCCGGCAGCGCTCGCCGTCGTATATATCCGCTCAGCCCACGATCCGTCAGAGGTGGGCGCCGCGCTGGCCCAGAGTGCGGCCAGGATCGAACGCCAGCTGGCCTGAGCGCGCCCTGCTGAGGCGAGTAGGAACAGGTCAGGCGCGGCGGCGCTGCAGTACGACGGCGGCCGCGGCACCGAGGAGCGCCAGTGCCGCTGCCGCACAGGCGGGGACGAGGAATGCCGCCGAATAGCCGTGGTCCTGCGCCAGCCGGCCGCCTACTGCCGAACCAATCGCCGTACCGGCAACAATTCCACTGGCCAGCGCCGTCATCACGGTTCCCAAGCGCCCGGCCGGGGCCACTGCCCCACCCACGGCAAAGACAGTAACCATCACCGGCCCCACCGGGAGCCCCAGAATCAGCAGCACCAGCACCATTGAGCCCAATGACGCGGGAACCAGCAGGAGCGCTGCCAGCGCGGCCATCAGCGCAGCAGACGCCACCCAACGCCAGGACAGCCCGAATCGCTGCGGCCAATAGGCGACCGACAGGGCGGCCGCGGCGGAACTGAGCCCCATCACGGCGTAAAGCAGTCCAGCGATTTCCGAAGTGGCGTACTGGGCGGAAAAGGAGCTCAAGGCCGCTTGCGCGGACCCGAAGAACGTCCCCATGCAAACCATGGCCACCACCGGGACGGCAACGGCGGCCGGCAGGCTGCGCCTGGCAGTTCCTTGTTCCGACGTTCGTTCTCCTGCCGGTCGCCGGGTCACCGGGACCGCCCGGTGGGTGTGGTGAGTCGCGAAGGCGGGCACCAGCGTGATGGTCATCGCCGCCGCCAGCGCCAACGGCAGCCATGGCGCCAGGAGGCTGGCCAGGATTCCCACGAGGGCAGGGCCCAGCACGAAGGTGATTTCATCGGCGGTGCTCTCGTAGGACAGTGCCGTGTCCAGGTCCCGCCTGTTGTCCGGCGCGCTCCCCTGTGATGTGAGTGCCATCCACCTCACCCGGGCCAGTGGTCCCACCTGGGGGCAGCTTGCCCCGGAAAGGAACGCGGCGGCCAACACTTCGGCAGTAAAACCACCGGATGTGCCCAGGAGGGCAGCCGCAAGGATCAGCGCCGCCACCGCTGCGGTGTTAAGGGCAGCTGCGAAGAGCAGCACCGGGCGCTGGCCGCGTCGGTCCGCAAGGGTCCCCAGGATCGGCGCTCCCAGGGCGGACCCAATGCCTACTGCTCCTGCCGCGGTGCCCCCCAGCGCATAGGAACCGCTGTTGGACGTCACCAGGGTCAGGGTCCCTACCGTGAGCATGGCCAGGGGAAGACGGGCGAAAATACCGAGGGGAAGAAAGCTGCGGCCGGCAAGCCGCGGAAGCCTGGCGAAACGGCTGCCGGACGGGCTGCCCGGGCCGGCGGAAGAACCGCCATTCGTGGCCGGAGAATCGGGCATGGCAGGTGCAGGAGCATGCCGGGAAGACGAAGGCTGGTCGGAAGAAAGGGAGGTCGAAGATGTCAATTCCGGGCTCGTTCAGTAAGTGCGCATCGTCCCTCCTCCCGATGCGCCGAACCCGGTAACTGTCCAAGTATATCCGGCGTTCCCCGTAGGCCCGGGAGCATGGATCTACTCCTGTCCGCGCAGTCAGACCGGGGCCTCGACAGCCTCCGATATCCGCAGGGTGGAGCCGTTTCGTCCCTTGAGCACCTGGAGCTGCATGCCGATCCGCTGCTTCATCTCCGCTACATGGCTCACCAGTCCCACCACCCGGCCGCCATCCCGCAGGCCTTCGAGGGCATCCATCACCTGTTCCAATGACTGCTCGTCCAGGCTGCCGAAGCCTTCATCCACGAAGAGGGTTTCGATTTCCACGCCGCCGGACTCCTGCTGGACGACGTCGGCCAGTCCGAGCGCCAGGGACAGTGAGGCCATAAACGATTCGCCCCCAGAGAGGGTGGACGTATCCCGGCGGTGCCCGGTCCATTGATCCACCACTTCCAGCCCCAGCCCGGATTTGGCACCGCGCGCCGCCTTGGCGTCGGTGTGCTGCAGGAGGTACCGCCCGTCGCTCATGGCCACCAGCCGTTCCGAGGCGGCCAGGGCCACCTGCTCCAGCCGCGCTGCCAGGACATAGCTGTTCAGGCTCATCCGGTAAGTGTTGTCTCCCCGGCCTGCCGCCGCATCCGCCAGGCCGGACAACATCCGGGCATGCTCGGCGGGACCGCGGGCCGAACCGGCAAGCCCGTCGTAGCTTGCAGCGATGCTTGTCAACGATTCAAGGCAGCGCGATGCCAGCCCCACCGCCACTTCAGCGTCGCGCGCGGCCTGCAGGGCAGCGGCTGCGTCAGCCTGCAGGGCCGGCAGGCGCTGCTGGTCCATCTCAATCCCGTCGGCCGTTTCCTTCACGGCGAGCACAACCTCGTCCGACGCGAACAGCTCGGCAACCTTGGCAGCCTCGTCGTGGACCGAGCGTATTTCAGCTTCGAGTGCAACAGCGTCATTGGCGGCCAGCAGGTGTGCCCGGGCTTCCTCCGCGGAATCAAACCCCGCTTCCGGCAAGGCCAGTTCCAGGTGCTCCCGGGCCTCCGCCGCCTGGACGTTGGCGGTGGAAAGCGCAGCCTGGGCTTCGACGGCTTTGGACAGCATGGCGGCCGCGTTTTCGAGGGCGCGCAGCCGCTGGGCAAGGCTCGGGCGCCCTGCCCGCAACTCCGCCAGTGCCTGGTCAAGGGTCGATGACTGTTCGGCGAGGTCGGCCAAGGAGGATACAACGGTCGCGAGCTCGGCCTCCGCGCTGGCCCTGGACGCCTGGGCTGAAGTGACGCCCGCTTCGAGTGTTTCCAGCCGCGCCCGCGCCGCCGCGAGTTCCTCCACGGCCTGGGCGGCGTCGTCCGCAGCCAGGCGAGCTTCCTCAGCCCCATTGAGGGCCTCTTCCTCGGGCGTCCCGCCGCCTTGACCGGCCAGGACCGCCACCAGTTGATCTGCCTCGGCCAGCCGCTGGCTGGCACCGGCGAATCCTGCTTCCGCGGCCTCATACACCTGATGGGCTGCTTCCTCTTCCTGTTCGAGACCGGAACCGCCCCCGTTACCGGCCGGCGGTGAGGGATGCTCCGTGCTGCCGCACACGGGGCAGTGTTCCCCCTCCACGAGTTTGGCGGCCAGTTCGGCAGCCGCGTTTGCGAGCCGCTGCTCCCGTACATCGAGCCAGCGGCGTTTGGTTTCCAGCTGGTGCTCGCGAGACTTGTCGTGAACCAGCTTGGCCGCATCCCGCGCGGCAACAGCAGCACCGTAGCGCCGGACCACGTCCAGCAGTTCCCCGGCGGCGGTTGCTTCCTTCGCGCGCAGCGCTGCCACGCCGGCCCGTCCTTCCAGTGCTTCCAGGCCCGAGGTGAGGCGGATCCGCTCGTTCAGCAGATCCTCCACGCGGCGGTCCAGGGCGGCATTGGACGCCGTGAGCTCCTGCTGTTTTGCCAGCAACTGCCGGTGCTTTGACCGGAGCACCTTCAGGCGGTCCTCGTCCGGAAGCCGCGCCTCCACAACAGCCAGGAGGGACCGGAGCCGGTTCAATTCATCTTCCGCGCCGGGAAACACCGCCGGTCCGTCGATGTCCTGCGGGACATGGTTCCTGGGTCCCAGGTCCAGCTGGCCGAGTTCGGGGTCTTCGTCGGCGGCCAGGCGAAGCAGGGTGAAAGCCGATTCCATGGCGTCAGCCGCCCGCCGGACCTTGGCAACCCCGGCATCAACGCTGCGCAGCTGCCCGGCAAGGACCTCTGCCTGGCGGTGGCGGCCCAGCCGGCGGGCCAGGTCCTCCAGCCGCGGAAGGGTTTCCTGCACGGCGGCCTGCCTGGCTGTTGCTTCCTCGAGCCTGCGGTGGCGTTCACGCAGTGCAGTCTCCGCTGCAACGGCGCTGACCCGTTCCTGGTGTTCCGACTCCGCAGCCAGCGCGAGCTCCGAGAGTTGGCGTTTTCGTTCCGCGGCACGTTCTTTCAACCACTCGAGCCGCACGGCCCGGGTGTCCGCCACAGCATCTGCCGCCGGGATGTCCTCCGCCGGCGCGTCAGTCTCCTGGAGCTGGAGCGCTTCTGCTTCTGACTCGGCCCGCGCCGCCAGGAGTTCCAGTTGGCCGTTGAGGCCAGCCACTTTCTCCTTTGCTGCCTGCGACTGCTGCGAGAGCTCCTGCTCCACGGCTTCAAACCGCTCCGTGCCGAAAAGTTTCTGCAGAAGCTCCAGCCGGTCCGTGGCCTTGGAGCGCAGGAAGGCGGCAAAGTCACCCTGCGGCAGCATCACCACACGGGTGAATTGCTCCCGGTCCATTCCCAGCAGGGCGAGTATCTCGGCCCCGGCTTCATCGTTCCGCGTGGATTTTTCCACCCACATCCCGTCCACGCGTTCGCGCAGGAGGGTTTTGGCCTGTTGTGTGGTGAAACCGTTCCTGCCCCTGGCGCTCGGCTTTTCCCAGGCGGGCGACCGGGTGACATCAAACCGCCTGCCCTGCGCCGAGAATTCACAGCTCACCGCAGGTTCCTGGCCGGCCTCAGCGTGGTCGCTGCGGAGCCGCTTTCCGTCCTGGCGGGCACCCGGCACTGAGCCGTAGAGTGCGAAGCAGATGGCGTCGAGCACACTGGTTTTACCCGCGCCGGTGGGCCCATTGAGCAGGAACAGTCCATGCGCGCTCAGGGCGTCGAAGTCGATCTCCTCGGTGCCGGCAAAGGGACCGAACCCGGAGAGGCGGAGGCGGTGGATCCTCACAGCGAGGCCTCCTGCAGCCGGACGTTTTCCAGGGCGGCGGCGAGCGCCGCCTTTTCGGCATCATCCGGAACACGGCCCCGCACGTGCTCCAGGAAGCCGCAGCACACAGCGAGATCATCGGGGGCTTCAGCCAGCCTGCTGCTGTAGGTGGAGGCGGTGCCGGCAGGGCTACCCTCGGGGTCGAAGCTGAGGACCAGCGTGTCCGGGAAACGTGCCCGCAGCTGGTCCATGGCCCGGGCGGGACGCTGGGCGTCGGTCAGGGTCACCTGACAGTAGGCGGTTTCGGCCCACGAGTATTCGGAGGACTCAAGCAGTTCGGACAAGGGCCCCCGGAGCACCGCCAGGGTGCGCGGGGCATCCCACAGGACTTCCTGGACTGCGGTCACGCCGCCGGCATCGATGTCGATGAGCCAGGCCCCCTTCTGGTGGGATGCTTCGGAGAAGGAGTACGCCAGCGGTGAGCCGGAGTAGCGGACCTGGGGCGACAGGGACTGCCGCCCATGCAGGTGGCCCAGGGCTGTGTAGCTGAAGCCGTCAAAGAGGTCCAGGGGTACTGCCCCTACGCCTCCGATGCTGAGGTCGCGTTCACTGTCCGAGCTGATCCCGCCGCTGGCAAAGGTGTGCGCCAGTACCACCGAATGGACTGTGGCTGTTGCTGAGCGCCGTTCTATGTCCTGCCGGATCAGCTCTGTTGCCGCCCGGGTCACCTCGAAGTGGCTGGCGGTCTGGACACCCAGTTGATCGGCCACCAGCCGCGGCTCGAGCCAGGGTATGCCGTAAATGGCAACCACGGCAGTATCAGCTGCGCCGGCAGATGCTCCACCGACCGGGAGCACCAGGGGCTGGTCCAGGCTGTCCAGCCTGGTCCGCAGGTGCACGCCGCCGCGCTCCAGCAGGCGCGAAGCGAATCCGAGGCGGATGGCGGAATCGTGGTTGCCGCTGGTCAGCACTACCTGCGCCCCTGCCGATGTCAGCCGGACCAGGGCATCGTCCAGGAGATGGACCACATCCACCCCCGGGAGGGCGCGGTCGTAGACGTCGCCTGCGATGAGCACAACATCCACCGCATGGCGGGCAACGGCGTCCACAAGCTGGTCGACAAAAGCCTGCTGTGCATCCAGCAAGCCGACGCCGTGGAAGGAGCGGCCCAAATGCCAGTCCGATGTGTGAAGTAACCTCATGCTTCTACGCTATCGGCTGCCACTGACAGTTCCGGCAAACGCCGCAGCTGCCGCATCACCAGCAGGTTCAGCCGCGCTTTCCGTCGAAGAATTCCTGGGCCTCGCTGGCTTTGGTCTTTGTGTCCTTGGTGGCCGGTTTTGGGTCCGCCGCACGGGCTGCCACGAACTCCTCAACCGCCGGGACCTGGTCGCCATCGTTGCCCGCCGCCGCGGCTTCAGCGGAGGCAGCGGACACGGCTGGAGCGGCATTGAAAGTGCGGAACGCCAGTCCGGCGATGACGGCGCCTGCCAAGGGAGCGGCAACAAATACCCAGAGCTGTTCAACAGCCCACCCCGAGCTGAATACTGCGGAGGCAACGGCCCTGGCCGGGTTGAACGGCAGGTTGCCCACCGACAGTCCCAGCTGCAGAAGGACGGCGAAGGACAGGCCAACTGCAACCGGCGCTGCGCTTGGGCCGCTGCTGTCCTGGCGGGCTGTTCCCAGGAACACGGCGGTGATGATCGCGGCCCCGATCATCTCCAGCAGCAGCACGGCCGCCAGCGGGGCCTGGATGATGGAGTGTTCACCGAAGCCGGCGGTAACGGTGTCGAAGGCCGTCCGGCTGTCCGCGATCCCTGGGAGCGTGCGCAGGATTCCGTAGAGAGCGAGCGCGGCTACCATTCCCCCGGCTGCCTGGGCCACGGTATAGGCGGCAGCTGCCCCCAAGCGGATCCGGCCGGCCACGAGGTGCCCGGCCGTGATGGCAGGGTTGAAATGCGCGCCTGAAACGTGGGCGAAAGCAAGCATTGCCGCCGTCACCGCGAGCCCGGCAGCAAGGGCGGCAGGCAGCGGGCTGGACTGCGGAAGGCTGAACAGCGGCACACCGAGCCCGGCGAGCGCCAGGAAGAAGGTTCCAAACGCCTCGGCGGCCAAACGTGGCAGAAGCCGTGGCTGGGCTGCAACAGCACCGGACGGCTGGACTGCATCGTGACGGGCCGGGACGGGCGTGCTCATGGTGATGACCTTCGAGGTAGGCGGAAACGGACGTTGCGATCAGGCAACCCCGGCATTATTCCAGTGCAGACTGTGCGTTCGCTGGACGCCAGCCGACAGCAGCTGGCACAGCAGCGGAGCCAGTGCCGGCAACGCTGCTACGCCCGCCCGCTGCGGTCGGCCCGCCGCTGGCAGCCACGGTAAATTTGCAACCATGAGTATCGAGCCGGACGCTTCCATCCCCTCCCCTAAGTCCCGTATCCACGGATCACTCCTGGGCGGCGCCCTCGGCGACTCCCTGGGCTACGCCGTGGAGTTCGACACGATTGAGCAGATCCGCGCCCGCTACGGCGCGGCCGGCCTGACGGGCTTCGAAGCCCTGGCGGGCCCCGGCCGCTTCTCCGATGACACCCAAATGACCCTGTACACAGTGGACGGCCTCGTCGAGGCGCTGGAGTGGGCAAACTCGGGAGTCGGCGCCGACGCCAACGCCTGCCTGTGGCTGGCGTACCTGCGCTGGTATGCGACCCAGGGGGAAACAGCGCCCGCCTCGGCCCCGGTCCCCCAGCCACGCTGGATTGACGCCCAGGAGGTGCTCCACCAGCGGCGGCATCCTGGTAAAGCCTGCCTTTCCGGACTTGCCACCGGGGAAATGGGCACCTCGTTCCGGCCCGTGAACCCTGACTCCAAAGGCTGCGGGACGGTGATGCGCTCGGCCCCGTTCGGGCTCATCCCGCACATCACGGCCGACGCCGTCTACAAACTGAGTGCCGACGCCGCCTCGCTCACGCATGGCCACCCGTCCGCCCGCCAGAGCGCGGGTACCTTCAGCCTGCTCATCCACCATGTGGTGGCCGGCGCCGGGCTCCGGGAAGCGGCAGCCGAGGCGCTGTCCCATGCCGCAGGCCTCGACGGCGCAGCCCCCGAGTTGCTGGAACGGCTGGAGGCCGCACTTCGGCTGGCGGGAAAGGGACTGGTGACACCCGAGGAAATGGTCCAGGCACTCGGTGAGGGCTGGGTCGCTGAAGAAGCCCTCGCCGTCGCGCTTTACTCCGTACTGGCCACCCTCCCGGATGCCGCCCCGGCGGAACCGCTGCAGCATTTCCGCCATGCTGTGGCCTTGGCCGTCAACCACAGCGGCGACAGCGATTCCACGGGCTCCATCGCCGGGAACATCCTCGGCGCCTTCTACGGCGAGGCCTGCCTGCCCTCGGAATGGCTTGCGGTGCTGGAAGGGCAGGACGTGATCCGCGGCATGGCCGGCCAGCTGGTGAAGGTCACAACCGGCGAAGGCTGATGTTGTTGCAGGCCTCGCAGACTTCCTGCGGAATCAGCCCGCGCCGCTGCAGGAATCCGAAGATCACGCAGCCGAGGCAGAAGGCGGCAAACGCTTCAAGCGACGCCGCCACGATCAGGATTGCCAGCATGGTCCAGGCGGCAGGAACAGCGCCGGCCGCGAAGAGGGCCAGGGCCGCGGTGGAGACCACTGCCCCCATGCCCTGGGCGAAGCGCTTGGGCGGCCCGGGAACCAGTTTCACCCGGCCCAGCCGTGGAGTGATGACTTTCACGGACAGCAGTGCCAGGGGCGAGATCCGGGGCCCGAAGAGGACGCGGAGCCAGAACCCGGCGGCGATGGCCGCCAGCCCCCATCCTGAACCGGCGGCCGCCGTCAGCAGCGACAGGACAACTACCAGCCCCGCCGTCACGCGGGCAGCGTACTCGTTCACGGGATTGGGGAAGGCAAAGATCTTGCGCATGAGGCAAGGCTAGGTGGAGGCCGACGCCGGGCGGAAGGTTTGTTGCCCCGCGTGACCGTGCGCCCGGGCTGCTCAGGCGCTCAGGGCTCCGGCGAAACTGCCCACCATCTGCAGGAACTCGCCCTCGGAAAGAACCTCGATGGCTTGCCCCCGCTCGTGCAGTTCGAGGACGCGGCGCGCTTTGCCGGTGAGCCTTCCCGAGCGGAGGTCCGAGGCCACGAAGCCGTCCCCCACCACCAGGACCGTGGTGCGTCCCGTCACCCGGCTCTCCGGCCTGGCACCGAACTCGGCAGAACGCTGCTTCGCCTCAGGCCGCCCGATGGACAACTGCCCGGTGAAAACCACCGTCTGGCCGTAGAGCGGGTGGCCGGGCTCGGCGAGCGGATTGGGTTCGGGGTTGGCTCCCTCTTCAGGCCAGCCGCCCTGGAACTGCCGGACCAGCCCTGCACCGCTGCCCGCCGCGCCGGACAGGGCGGCGAGGCTCGGCTTCGACAACGTGTCCCGGGCGGGGTCGAACGCCTCCTGGCGCGGCATCACAAGCCCCAGTGACAGATAGAGTTCGGCGATGCTGTTGGCCCCGTTGCGGCCGGCGATGTCGATCAGGATGCCGGCGCAGGCACGGGCATCCTCGGCGGCGTCGTGGTGGTTGACCAGCGGCACTCCGGCCTCCTCGGCGGCAAAGGGCAGGGAGTTGGACACCAGGGAGTAGCAGCGCCGGGACAGCATCACCGTGCAGACGTAGTCGTAGGCCGGACCGGGGAGTCCCGAGACCTCCAGCCCGGAGCGGATCACACCGAGATCGAACGCCGCGTTGTGCGCCGCAAGGATGTCATCGCCAATGAAGGCGCCGATCTCCGGAAAGAGCTCGCCGAACCGGGGCCGGCCCGCGACGTCCGAAGCAGTAATGCCGTGGATCCGGACGTTGTGGTAGTCGAAGTGGTCGTGGCTGGCCGGCGGGCGCATGAGCCAGGAGGCTTCCTCAACCACCTTGCCGCCCCGGACCTTCGTCAGGCCCACTGAACACGGGGACCCCCGGAATCCGTTCGCAGTCTCGAAGTCGATCGCCGTAAAGTCCAAACCCACGGGCCCCACCTTACCTTCGGAGGTTATCGTTCCCGTGTCACCCATGCCGTCCTGTCACCGAAATCACCCGGCCGCCCCGGCCGGCGCCTTCCGCCGCCACAGGGAGGAAGAGGCGTGTCAAGTACCCTTGAGGAGTGAACTTTCCTGTGATGAACGACTTCGCTGTGTCCATGCTGGGCGGTGCGGGACCGGTACAGCCACAGCTGGCCTCCTTCCTGCCCGACTGGCTGAACCCCCAGGTCTTCCTGGCCGATCCTGCCCTGGCACCCTGGGTGGTCCTGCTTGTCTGCGGCATCGTCTTCGCGGAAACCGGGCTGCTGGTGGGCTTCTTCCTGCCGGGCGACTCCATGCTGTTCACCGCCGGCCTGCTGGTGGCCACCGACACCATCAAGTTCAACGTGTGGCTTCTCGCGCTGCTGATTGTTGTGTCGGCCATCGTGGGCAACCAGACCGGCTACCTGATCGGCTCCAAAGCGGGACCGGCCATCTTCAACAAGCCCAATTCCCGCCTCTTCAAGCGTGAGAACGTTGAAAATGCCCACGCCTTCTTCGAAAAGCACGGCGGCAAAGCGCTGATCCTGGCCCGCTTTGTCCCGATCATCCGGACCTTCGTCCCGGTCATCGTGGGCGTTGCCCAGATGAGCAAAAAGAAGTTCTTCCTGTACAACGTCATCGGCGCCTTCCTTTGGGGCGGCGGCGTCACGCTCCTGGGATACCTGCTGGGCGACCGGATCCCGTGGGTCCGGGACAACCTGGACATCATCTTCATCGCCATCGTGCTGGTCTCGGTACTGCCCATCGGGGTGGAGGTCCTGCGCGGCATGTCCGCCAGGCGCCAGGCCACGGCCTACGGCACTGACCCGGTGGACGAGTTCATCGAAGAACACGCACCCGAGGAAGAGCACAAAACACCCCGCCACCTTGACGGGACGCGCCCCGACTAGCAGCACGTCTGCCACAGCGCAGAGAAGGGTGTGTTCCAGGCTTCGGCCCGGAACACACCCTTCTTTGTGCCAGCTTCGCGTTAACCTCAGCCGTGCTGGAGGGCCTCCACAATGGCGGGCAGGAGCGCCCGGAAGGCCTTGCCGCGGTGGCTGATGGCGTTCTTCTCGTCGGCGGACAGTTCCGCGCAGCTGCGGGTCTCCCCCGCCGGCTGAAGCACGGGGTCGTAGCCGAACCCGCCGTCACCGCGTGGTTCGCGCAGGAGCACGCCCTCCAGCTGCCCGTACTCCACTACTTCACGCCCGGCATCCCCGTTGGCCGCCGGCACCGCCAGCGCCGCCGCACACACAAAGGCGGCGCCACGGTGGGGGTCCGGAACATCGGAAAGCTGGTTGAGCAGCAGCCGCAGGTTCGCGGCGTCGTCACCGTGGCTGCCGGCCCACCGGGCCGAGAAGATGCCCGGCGCCCCGCCCATCACATCCACAGCGAGCCCGGAATCATCGGCGATCGCCACCAGTCCGGTCGCTTCGGCAACAGCCCGCGCTTTGAGCAGGGAATTCTCGGCGAACGTCACGCCCGTTTCGACGACGTCGGGGGCACCTGCCGCCGCCGCGTCCACAACCTGCGTGTCGACGTCGAGCCCCGGTACCTGCCCGCGCAGGAGCTCACGGAGCTCACGGAGCTTGCCCTTGTTGTGGGTGGCCAGGACCAGGCGCGGGGCTGTGCCCTGACCCGCGGCGGAGGCCGCGGTCACAGGGTGTCTGCCAGGGTTTCGCGCTGGATGGCCGCAAGCTGGGTGGTGCCGAGCAGGGCGAGGTCCAGGAGCTGGTCCAGTTCCGCCCGGTCAAAGGGGGCGCCCTCGGCTGTTCCCTGGACCTCCACGAACTTGCCCGAGCCGGTGACCACTACGTTCATGTCGGTTTCCGCCCGGACATCCTCAACGTAGGGCAGGTCCAGCATGGGAACCCCGTCGATGATGCCCACCGATACCGCCGCGATGGTGTCCATCAGGGGCTGGGCGTTCTTGGCGATCAGCTTGTTGTCGCGGGCGAACCGGATGGAGTCAGCGAGCGCTACGTAGGCACCGGTGATGGCGGCGGTCCGGGTGCCGCCGTCGGCCTGCAGCACGTCACAGTCCAGCACGATGGTGTTTTCGCCCAGGGCTTTGGTGTCAATGATGGAGCGCAGGGAACGGCCAATGAGCCGGGAGATCTCGTGCGTGCGGCCGCCGATCTTGCCCTTGACGGATTCGCGGTCGGACCGGGTGTTGGTGGCGCGGGGCAGCATGGCGTACTCGGCGGTGACCCAGCCGCGGCCCTCGCCCTTGAGCCAGCGCGGAACCCCCGCAGTGAGGGAAGCCGTGCACAGCACCCTGGTGTTGCCGAACTCGATCAGGGCCGAGCCCTCGGCCTGGTTGGACCATCCACGGGTGATGCTGATGGGCCGGAGCTGGTCCGGGGCGCGGCCGTCGCCGCGCACGATGGGCACTGCAGTTGCTTCAGAAGTCATGCCTTTAGCTTATCTACTGCCGCGCGGCACGGATGTTTCGGGCAAAGAGCCGGGCAGTCCCCGCACCAGCATCCCGCCCCTAGACGGTGTAGTGCACTCCGGCAACTGCCACGGCAACGTCGCCGCCAAAAGCCGGACGGGCCTCCGCCATGACGGTGGTCTGCGACGTCCACACCGGAATGTGCGTGAGCAGGAGCCTGCGGGCACCGGCGGCGGCAGCAGCTTCCCCGGCGCGCTTGCCGGTGAGGTGGACGTCCTTGATGCCGTCATCCCGGCCTTCTTCAAAGGCCGCTTCGCACAGGAACAGGTCCGCGTCCTTGGCGGCCTCCTCGAGGCCGGCGCAGGAGTCCGTGTCGCCGGAGTAGGTCAGCGTTTTGGTGACCCGGTTGCCTTCCTTGTCCGGTTCCACCACTTCCACCCGGAGCGCGTAGCACTCCTCGATGGGATGGTTCACGGCGAAGGGCGTCACCGTGAAGGGACCCACGGTCACGGGCTCACGCTCGGCCCAGTTAGTGAAGTCGAACTCCTCGCGCATGCCGGGGTCCAGCTCCAGTCCGTAGGCGGTGGCCATCCGGTCTGCCGTGGCAGCCGGTCCCCACACGGGAATCCGTCCCCTTTCCCAGCCGCCCGGCTTCCAGCGGACGGCGACGTGCAGGCCGCAGAGGTCCATGCAGTGGTCCGGGTGCAGGTGGGTCAGGAAGATGGCGTCGATGTCCTCAAGGTCGGTGTACCGCTGGATGGCGCCCAGTGCCCCGCTGCCCAGATCCATGACCACTTTCCAGGTCCGCTCGCCGTCGTGCGCGGTCAGCAGGTAGCACGACGCCGGGGATCCCGGCCCGGGAAAGGACCCGGTACAGCCGACAATGGTTAGCTTCATTGGCCCGGACCCCCGGTGACGGAGCTGCCCACGAAGTTGGAGATCCGCTGGCGGGTGCCGGCACGTTGCGCGGCGGCGATCATTTCCGGGGTGATGCGGGCCAGGCTGCCGGTGGGATACTGGGCCGCCACATGGTCCACGTGCCGGACCGAGAGGACTTCGGGCCCCAGGAACCTGCGGGCCAGCGCCTCGAACTGGCCGGCGTCCCCGGTTGCCACGAAGTGGTGCTCGGGCGGGGCTGTTTCAGTGCGCTGCAGGTTATGGGTGGCCAGGGCGCGGTAGACGTCCTTGGCCGTTTCCTCCGCGCTGGACACCAGGGTGACGTCCGCTCCCATCACATAGGAGATGACACCTGTCAGCAGCGGGTAGTGGGTGCAGCCGAGGACCACAGTGTCCACGCCGGCGGCCTTGAGCGGGGCAAGGTACTGCTCCGCCACGGCCAGCAGTGCCGGGCCCGTGGTGATTCCTGCCTCGACGTAGCTGACGAACTCCGGGCAGGCCACCGAGGTGATGTCCAGGTCCGGAGCGGCGGCGAACGTATCCTCGTAGGCACGCGAGCCCACGGTGGCGGAGGTGCCGATCACGCCCACCCGTCCACTGCGGGTGGCAGCAACGGCGCGCCGCACCGCCGGCTGGATGACCTCAATGACGGGGATGCCGTACTTCGCGGTGTACCGTTCCCGGGCGTCGCGGAGCACAGCGGCCGACGCCGAGTTGCAGGCTATGGTGAGCAGCTTGACGCCGGAGTCCACCAGTTCGTCCATCACGCCCAGGGCGTTGGCCCGGACTTCCGCGATGGGCAGCGGGCCATAGGGCCCGTGCGCTGTATCCCCTACGTAGAGGATGGACTCGTTGGGGAGCTGGTCGATGATGGAGCGTGCCACCGTGAGGCCGCCTACTCCGGAATCGAAGACACCGATGGGCCGTGATTCCACGGTGGCGGCCGGCAGGTCGCTGGCTTCGGATCCTGCTGCTTCAGCTGACGGATCCATGCTCGAGGCTGTTGTCATGATTATTCGAGGATAGGTCTTCCCTGCGGCCTCAGCCATCATGTTGTGGCCTGCGACTCATGTCTAATTTCTCACACGACCCGCACGGACGGCCGGGGCCAAGCCTCAACGACGGGTGTCCAGCGACTGCAGCATGGCCTGCACCAGCGATTCCTGGAGCCAGGTGGCGAAGTTGTAGACCAGGGCCAGATAGCTCTCCACGTCCTCCGCCTGGGACCAGTCCTGCATGAGGTGGACGTGCTCGGCGTCCTCTTCATCCTGGATGTCCAGCCGCTCCGCCAGGACCAGCCGGACATCGTTCAGCGCCATCGACCAGTGCTTGGCGCCTTCGGCAGAGAGAACGATCTCGTCCTTGTCCAGGTCCAGGGCCGCCGCCCGCAGCGCGCCGATCTTCGTCTCACGCAAGGACCGCTCGGTGAGCTGGCGGAACTCAAGGGACGCGGCGCCGTCGTTCTTCATCACGTTGGGGAGGAGCCGCTTCACTGCCCGGTCCGAGGGCTCGGCAACATCCATGTCGAGGCCGATCAGGGCAGCCAGCGGGTCCTGGCCGGAGCGGTCCTCGGGCTGCAGCATGGAGATCACATCGTCGATGAGGCTGCGCAGCAGCTCCCGCTCGGTGGGCTCCAGGTAGCCGGTAATGCCTTTGAGTCCGTATTTGAACGCCTTAGCCACGTTTTCCCTTACCCTGGCCGGACCCGCCGGACTTGCCTGAATTGCCGCCCGGTCCGCCGCTGGCCTTCTCCACGGTGGCCCACAGCCCGAAACCGTGCATGGCCACCGCGTGGCGCTCCACCTGTTCCTTGCTGCCGTTGGCAACAATCGAGCGGCCCTTTTTGTGGACCTCCATCATGAGCTTGTTCGCTTTGGTTTCCGAGTAGCCGAAGTAGCTTTGGAAAACATAGCTGACGTAGCTCATGAGGTTTACGGGGTCATTCCAGATCACCAGGTTCCAGGGGATGTCCGGTGCGGCCAGGAAGCCGGTGGACTCCTCTGTGCCGGTCCGGGTGCCCTCTTGGGTATCAGGGCCGAGCGCAACGCTTAAGGTCATCTGTCCATTCTAAGGGGGAGGATTGGCCCACACCGGCGAGGGGCCCGCGGCGAAGCGAAGCGAGACGTGGGAGCCGGTGGGGACTAGAGTGACTTTCGTGAGCACCTCAGCCGGCTGGGACCATCCCCGCACGTCCTTTTACACTGACCATTACGAGCTGACCATGCTGCAGGCGTCCCTTCATTCGGGCGCCGCGCACCGGAAGTCCGTCTTTGAGGCCTTTGCCCGGCGGCTCCCGGACGGCCGGCGGTACGGCATCGTGGCAGGCACCGGCCGGCTGCTGGAGGGCATCGCGAACTTCCGGTTCGGCGAGGCGGAACTGGACTTCCTGGCCCGCACCAACGTGGTGAACGAGGAAACGCTGGAGTACCTGGCGTCCTACCGTTTCTCCGGTGACATCTGGGGCTACCCGGAGGGCGAGGCCTACTTCCCGTACTCCCCCATCCTCATTGTTGAGTCCACCTTCGCCGAAGCCTGCATGCTGGAGACCTACCTGCTCTCGGTCCTCAACCACGACAGCGCCATCGCCTCCGCCGCGTCCCGGATGATCAGTGCTGCCGGCGGCCGCCCGTGCATCGAGATGGGTTCCCGCCGCACGCACGAGGAGGCGGCCACCGCATCCGCGAGGGCGGCCATCATTGCCGGGTTCGACAGCACGTCCAACCTCGAGGCGGGCATCCGCTACGGGGTTAAGACTGTGGGCACCGCCGCCCACTCCTTCACCCTCCTGCACGATACGGAGCGGGACGCCTTCGAGGCACAGATTGCCTCCCTTGGGGAGGGCACTTCCCTCCTGGTGGACACGTACGACGTCGAAACAGCCGTGCGTGCGGCCGTGGACCTGGCCGGTCCACGCCTTGGCGCCGTCCGGCTTGATTCGGGCGACCTCGTGGCGCAGGCCCAGTGGGTGCGCCAGCTTCTGGACCAGTTGGGCAATGAGAACACCAAGATCGTGGTCACTTCGGACCTGGACGAGTTCGCGATTGCAGCGCTTCAGTCCGCGCCTGTGGATTCCTATGGGGTGGGCACCTCTCTGGTGACAGGGTCCGGAGCACCGACCGCCAGCATGGTCTACAAGCTGGTCAGCCGCACGGACGGCGACGGAGACTTCGTTTCCGTGGCCAAGGCCGCCAAGAACAAGGCCAGCGTGGGCGGACGGAAGTACGCCCTGCGGAAACTGGACGAGCGGGGCATTGCCACCGCCGAGGTGGTGGGCGTGGGCCACCGGCCGGAGGACGACGGCAACGACCGCCCGCTGCTGCAGCAGTTCATGAAGAACGGCGAACTGATGCCGGGCTGGACCGGCCATGAAGGCGTGGTCCGGGCCCGCCGCCGGCACGCCGAAACCATGGCCGAGCTGCCCGCCGTGGTCAACCGCCTCCAGCGCGGGGAAGCAGCTATTCCCACCAATTACGAGGAGAACTGATGTCCCGGGCCCTGATCATCGTCGACGTCCAGAACGATTTCTGCGAAGGCGGCTCCCTGGCCGTTGCCGGCGGCGCGGATGTGGCCGGCGCCATCAGCGAATACGTGGACGCGCACCACAACGAGTTCGACCACATCGTGGCCACCCAGGACTGGCACATCAATCCCGGCGGCCACTTCTCCGAAACCCCCGACTTCGTTGACAGCTGGCCGCCGCACTGCGTGGCCGGTACCCGCGGAGCCGAGCTCCACCCGGACCTGGACACCGAATACATCGAGGCCTATTTCCAGAAAGGGCAGTTCGCCGCCGCCTACTCCGGTTTCGAGGGGCTGCTGGCCCCTGACGACGCCGTTCCCACCGGTGAGCGGCAGCCGGGCGCGCTGCCCGGTTCCGGCGACGCTGACCGGTTCGCCCCGGACGAAGACGCGATTGGCCTGGACGACTGGCTGCAGAGCAACGACGTCGAGGAGGTTGTGGTGGTGGGCATCGCCACGGACTATTGCGTCAAGGCCACCTCGCTGGACGCCGTGCAGGCGGGCTACTCCGTCACCGTCATCCGCTCCCTCACCGCCGGGATTGCCGATGACCTGGAGGAAGCCGTCACAGAACTGGAACTCGGCGGCGTGGACGTCGCCTGACCGCCCGCGGCTGCAGATGCGCAGCTAACGAACAGTAACAACAGAAGAGGCCCGGTGCTGTGCACCGGGCCTCTTCTGTTCGCCAAACACTGTCATTTCCTGC
This sequence comes from Pseudarthrobacter sp. B4EP4b, assembly GCF_006680095.1. Taxonomy (NCBI): domain Bacteria; kingdom Bacillati; phylum Actinomycetota; class Actinomycetes; order Micrococcales; family Micrococcaceae; genus Pseudarthrobacter; species Pseudarthrobacter sp. B4EP4b. The sequence continues at coordinate 30,580 of NZ_VHIJ01000042.1, forward strand.
CGACGAACCAGTCCTGGAGCTTCCGCAGGCGTGACTGCAGCTGTTCCTCGTTCGCCTGGGCCACGGGCGGACCGCCGCAGACCGTGCGCAGTTTGGTATGCACCACACCATGCGGTGTACCGGTCCGGGCTGACCAGGCGGCCACGTTTTTGGCCAGCTCGTTCCGGAGGTCCATCAGCAGCCTGTGGTCCGGGACAGCCGGCGCCGGAGCCTGCGCAGCTGCCGCAGGAGCCTTCCGGTTCTTGCGGTTGAGCTGTTCATGCTGGCGCTGCCGCAGGAGGGTGCCCACCTGTTCGGCATCCAGCAGCCCGGGGATGCCCAGGAAGTCCAGTTCGTCCTCGGAGCCAACCTCGCCGCCGGTTCCGAACTCGCCGCCGTCGAACAGCACTCGGTCGAAGGACGCCTGGGAGTCCAGTGCCTCGAATTTGCCCTTGGTCAGGCTGTCGGAGGCCTTCTCCTCGCGGTTGGCCTCATCCATGAGCGAGTCTTCGGGGTTGAAAAGCCCGTCCCCGTCCTCCTTCTCCGGCCGGTCCAGGGCGTGGTCGCGTTCCATTTCCATGGAGTTGGCCAGGGCCATCAGCTGCGGGACCGACGGCAGGAAGACCGACGCCGTCTCGCCCCTTTTGCGGGCACGCACGAAGCGGCCCACGGCCTGCGCGAAAAACAGCGGGGTGGACGTGGATGTGGCATAGACGCCGACAGAAAGGCGCGGAACGTCCACGCCTTCGGACACCATGCGGACGGCCACCATCCAGCGCTGGTCCCCGGCCGAAAACTCCTCGATCTTGCTGGAGGCCTTCGCATCGTCGGACAGAATGACGGTGGGCGACTGCCCCGTGATCCTTTTCAGCTGCCCGGCGTAGGCCCGCGCGTCCTCGTGGTCGGTGGCGATGACCAGGCCGCCGGCGTCGGGCACGGTCCGCCGCACTTCACTGAGCCGCTTGTCCGCACCGGCCAGGACGGCCGGAATCCACTCGCCGGCCGGGTTCAATGCCGTGCGCCAGGCGTGGGACGTGATGTCCTTGGTGACGGCGGCTTCGCCGAGCGAGGCAGCCATTTCCTCGCCGGCACTGGTGCGCCAGCGCATCTGCCCGGAGTAGGCCATAAACATCACCGGACGGACCACGTGGTCCCGCAGGGCGTTGCCGTAGCCGTAGGTGTAGTCAGCCTTGGAGCGGCGGATGCCGTCCCGGTCCTGCGCATACTCCACAAACGGGATGGGCGAGGTGTCGGAACGGAACGGGGTTCCGGTCAGGGACAGCCGCCGGACCGCGGGGTCGAAGGCCTCGCGGAGGCCGTCGCCCCAGGAAAGGGCCTCGCCGCCGTGGTGGATTTCGTCCAAAATCACCAGGGTCCGCGCCGCCTCCGTCTTGGCCCGGTGCAGCAGGGGCTTGCTGGCCACCTGGGCATACGTGACGGCGACACCGATGAAGCCGCGGCCGTGCTGGCCATCGGAGTTCTTGAAGTTGGGGTCGATGGCGATGCCGACCTTCGCTGCCGCGTCCGCCCACTGGCGCTTCAGGTGGTCGGTGGGCGCCACAATGGTCACCCGGTTTACGGCACCGGAGTCTATGAGCGTGGAGGCGATCCGCAGCGCGAAGGTGGTTTTACCGGCGCCGGGAGTAGCTACTGCCAGGAAGTCCCGCGGACTCGCCTTCAGGTAGAGGTCCAGGGCTTCCTGCTGCCAGGCACGGAGTTTCGGGGCGGTTCCCCAGGCTGCACGTTCCGGATAAGCCGGAGGCAGGGTGGGGCCGCCAAAGAGCGTCTCCGTCACTACTTGTTGTTGCCTGAGTCCCCTCCGGGACCCTTGCCGCCGTCGTTGCCCGGGCGGAGGCCGTCATAGACCTCTTTGCACATGGGGCACACCGGGAACTTCTGCGGATCCCGGCCCGGCGTCCACACCTTGCCGCACAGGGCAATGACAGGCTCCCCGGTCAGGGCGGACTCCATGATCTTTTCCTTGCGCACATAGTGCGAAAAGCGCTCCCGGTCCCCGGGCTCCACTTCCTGGCGCAGTTCCTCGCGCTCAATGGTGGCTGTGGACGATCCAGCCCCGGAAAGCTCACGCATCGGGTCGTTGTCGAGAGGGTCCGTCATGCTAGTCATGCGATCCATCTTAGCCGTTCCGGCAGCTGGACGTTCGACGCCGGAGGCTCCGGCCGCGCCGCCCGTGACCTGCCGCCGTCGTACTTTCCTCCCGGTTACCCGGCCCGCCGGCCTGCGGTCAGAGGCCCTGCCAGGCCGGTTTGTTGTCGTAGGTGTGGCGGTAGAAATCGGCCAGTTTCAGGGCCGAGGCGGCTGCCTCGTCCAGCAGGACGGTGGCGTGGGGATGGAACTGCAGCACCGATGCCGGGCAGATGGCAGCCACCGGCCCTTCAACGAATTCCCGCACTGCCTGCGCCTTTTGTGCCCCCGTTGCCACCAGAATCACATGCCTGGCCTCCATGATGGTGCCCAGCCCCTGGGTGAGGACGTGGTGCGGGACTTCGGCCAGGCTGTTAAAGAAACGGGCGTTGTCCCGGCGTGTCTGTTCGATGAGGCTCTTGATCCGGGTGCGGGAGGCGAAGGAGGATCCGGGCTCGTTGAATCCGATGTGGCCGTCAGTGCCCACGCCCAGGAGCTGCAGGTCGATGCCGCCCGCTGCAGCGATGGAGTCCTCGTACGCCTGGCAGGCAGCGGGAATGTCGGCGGCCGTGCCGTCCGGGCCGTGGACGTTCTCCGGGGCGATGTTCACCCGGTTGGTGAACTCGCGCCGGATCACCTCGCGGTAGGATTCCGGGTGGCCGGCGGGCAGGCCAACGTATTCGTCCAGGGCAAACCCGTGCGCCCGGCTGAAGTCCAGGCCATCCCGCTCGTGGCGGCCGGCCAGTTCATCGTAGACGGGCAACGGCGAGGATCCGGTGGCCAGGCCGAGGACCGCATCCGGCTTGTGCCGGAGCAGTTCCCCGATGGCGTCAGCTGCCAGCCTGCCGATCTGCTTGCTGCCGTTGAGGATAACAACTTCCATCTTGTTCCTTCCGGGGCCTTTTCAGCGGTTGACGGTGAGCTGGGCCAGCAGCTCCGGGCCGCGGGCGTCCAGCCATTTCCCGCCCAGCCGTACGCCGGTGACAAAAAGCGCCAGCCCCAGCAGGAGCCCGGCGCCGAGGTTGAGCCAGCCGAACAGGCTGTTGCCGGTGACCAGCTGGGCGATGAGCAGCGCTGCCTCGGGCAGGACCAGCACAAACAGAATCCCCATCCCGGCGAACTGCACTGCCAGGGTTTGGCCCACGTTTCCGGGCGGCTTCTTGAAGGGGCTGTCCCCCGGCAGCGGAACGGCCACCGCGTACCGGGCCGACACCACGGAAGACAGTCCCAGCCCCGTCAGTAGGATCCCGAGGCTCAACCCCAGCTGGCCCGGAAGAGCAACCCACTCCCCGGCGAATGCAGCGTGGCCAATGGCGAACGCCAGGACAACAGGCAGGGCGAAGGCCAGGCAGGCGAGCGCCCGGCCCAGTCTGTCGTGCACGCCCCGGACGCCGCTGGCAAGGTGCAGTGCGAAGGCGGTGTTGTCATAGGAGACATCGGCGGAGATGGACCAGGCGAGGATAAACGCCGTCAGGGGTGCCAGGAGGGCAAGCGTGCTGAAATCGCCGGTCTGGCTGCCCTGGAACACCAGCACCACCGGGAGCAGCGGTACCACGATGAGTGAGCCGGAGTAGCGCGGATCGCGGATCCAGTACGTGAGGGACCGGGCCATCACGGCGCCGGCAGGAACAGCCGGCAGGAGACCGAACAGGCCCAGCTTTCCGCCCTTGCGCTTGCCGCTGCCCGAATACGGCGGACTGACCAGTGCCCGCTCCAGCAGCAGCTTCCAGCACCAGGTGAGTCCGGCCAGGACCGCAACGGATATCAGGAGCTTCAGGGCGGCCGCTCCCGGTTGGCCTGCTTCGAGATCCCCGGCGATAGCCCAGGGGGCACCCAGCGGAGTCCAGGACATTGCCTGGGCAAACTCGGGCAGGAAGCCTGCAGAGGCGGAGATTCCGCGGCTGACTCCCGCCACGATGGGACCCAGGAGGACCAGGGGCACCATAAACGCGATGGCACTGACGTCCTTGAAGCGCCGGGATGCGGCGAGGCTCGCGGTTGCTGTGGTGACCACCTTGGAGAGCACAATGCAGGTCAGTACTCCCAGCACTGCTCCCACGAGGGCTGCGACCGCGGGCAGAACGCCGCGGGACCAGCTGACTACAGTGGCCAATGCCACCAGGGTGGTGGCCAGCCCGGGAATTCCGATCAGCCCGCCGAGTGCCAGCCCTGCCAGCATCTGTTTCATGGGAATGGCAAAGGTGGTGAAGCGGGCAGGATCGAGCGTCATGTCCGTGGCCGAAGCAACCACGGGAATGATGCCCCAGCCCAGGATGGAAGCTGCGCCGCCAAGCACCACGGCGGTTTGCACGAGTTCGGGTTCGGCGCGGCGGAGCAGCACCAGCACCACCACCAGCGTGGCCACCACGCCCAGTGCATACAGTCCGGCAAACGCAATGCCCACCAGCTGCCAGGGGCTGCGCCGCAGGCCGTTGCGCAGCAGCGTGAGTTTGAGCCTTAGAAGGTGCGCAACCATTCCAGCCCTTCCGTATGGCTGCGCCCGCCCACCAGTTGGACAAAGCGGTCCTCCAGCGAGGCCCCGGCCCGGACCTCGTCCACGGTGCCCGCGGCCAAAAGCCGCCCGGCGGACACCACGGCAACGTGGTCGCACATGCGCTGCACCAGGTCCATCACGTGGCTGGAGACAATCACTGTCCCGCCCGAGGCCACGTAGCTGTCCAGGATGGAGCGGATATTGGCGGCCGAGACCGGGTCCACTGCTTCAAAGGGTTCGTCCAGCACCAGCAGCCGGGGAGCATGGATCAGCGCCGAAGCCAGGGCAATCTTTTTGGTCATGCCGGCGGAGTAGTCCACCACCAGCGTGCCCGCGTCCTGGGCCAGGTCCAGGGCTGTGAGCAGTTCCCCCACGCGGCTGGCCACCACGTCCTTGTCCATGCCCCGCAGCAGCCCCGCATAGGTGACCAGCTGCTCACCGGTGAGCCGGTCGAACAGCCTCACGCCGTCGGGCAGGATGCCCATCAGCCTCTTGGCCTCCAGCGGCCGGGCCCAAACGTCAACCCCGTGGACCACAGCTGTGCCGAAGTCAGGGCGGAGGAGCCCCGTGGCCATCGAAAGCGTGGTGGTCTTGCCGGCGCCGTTCGGGCCCACGATCCCGAAGAAGGAACCGGCCGGAACGTCCAGGCTGATGCCGTCCACGGCGATCTTCTGCCCGAAGCGCTTGGCCAGCCCGCGGATGGACAGTGCCGCTATGGGAGCCGGCTGTAGCGGAGGCTGCGGTACCGTTTCAGGCTGTACTGGATCAGAAGGTTGTACTGGAGCAGTGAGCTGTACCGGATCAGCGTGCTGTATCGGTTCAGGGTGCTGGGCTGTCATGAAGCCAGACTAGTCCTCACCCTCCGGCTTCGGGGTCCTCCTGCAGGAGTAGAAAAGCAGGCGCGGGCCCGAAGCCTCCCGGTCCTGCCGGGCTGGTCTTAGACCGCCGGTCCTACCGCTTACGGCGGATGCGGATGGGACCTTTGGCGGTGGCGGGATCAACCACTGACCCGCCCTGGGTGATCTCCACCTCGCCGGCGTCCACCAGCCGCCGCGCAGCCTTACGGGCAGGTTCCATCAGGTCCCGCCAGGTGTCGCCGCCAACAGCGCGGGCTGCGTCCGACGGGCAGATGGTGGACGTGGCGGCCCTGGCAGCCAGGAGCGCCAGGATCGTGGCCTCGAGTTGCCGGTCCGAGCTGCCGTCAGGGAGCTGTTCCTCTTCGCGTTTCCCGTCCGCCATGTCACACCCCGGCGGTCAGAAGGTCCGGCGCGGCACCGCACGCTCGTACTGCGGCACCCACGGAATGGTGTGGCCCAGTTCGAACGCTGCCCGCAGCCACCAGTGCGGATCCCGCAGGGCGGCCCGGGCGATAAAAACGCCGTCGGCCTGACCGGTGGCGATGGCGTGCTCGGCCTGGCCTGCGGAGGTCAGCAGGCCCACGGTACCGGTGGGCACGCCCGCCTCATTGCGGATCGCGGCGGAGAATCCGGTCTGGTAGCCGGGACCGGCCTTGATCTGCTGATGGGCCACTGCTCCGCCGCTGGAAACGTCCACCAGGTCCACGCCGCGCTCCGCAGCCTGGCGGGCCAGACGCACGGAGGCGGGAAGATCCACGCCGCCCTCGGCCCAGTCGCTGGCCGAGATCCTCAGCAGCAGGGGCATCGAATCAGGAATGACATCCCGCACCGCATCCACCACTGCAAGCATGAGCCTGCTCCGGCCCGCTTCATCCCCGCCCCAGGCGTCAGTCCGCGCATTGATCAGCGGGCTCTGGAACTGGTGCAGCAGGTAGCCGTGGGCCCCGTGGATCTCCACAGTGTCGAATCCGGCATCAACGGCACGGACTGCCGCGGCGGCGAAGTCGCGGATGACCTGCTGGATCTGCTCTTCCGTCATTTCGGCGGGCTGGGCATACCCGTCAAACGCCGAGGGTGAGGGTCCCAGGGTGGCCCAGCCGCCGTCGGACTCCGGGACACTGCCGTGCTGGCCGGAGAAGGGCCAATAAGTGGAAGCCTTCCGGCCGGCATGGGCCAGCTGGGCGCCGATTTTTGCGTCCGCCGCACCATAACGGTGCACGAAGGAGGTGATCCGCTGCCAGGCCTCCGCCTGGGCGTCGTTGTACAGGCCCGCGTCCCGGGGGCTGATCCTGCCTTCGGGGTTGACGGCGGCCGCCTCGGTGAGGATCAGCGCCGCGCCGCCGGCGGCGAAGGAGCCCAGATGCATCAGGTGCCAGTCGTGCGGAACCCCGGGCGCGTCGTCGGGATCGCAGCTGTACTGGCACATGGGCGACACCCAGCCGCGGTGCTGGAGCTCCAGCGAACGGAGTTTGAGCGGCTCAAACAGTGCGGACACTAGAAGAGCACCCGGGCCAGGGCCTGGCGCGCCTTGGCAACGCGCTCATCCGACGTTCCCACCACCTCGAACAGCTCGAGCAGGCGGACGCGGGCGGTCTCCCGCTCAGGACCGAAGTTCCGGCCAATGAAGCTGACCAGGCGGTTCAGTGCATCTTCGACATGTCCGCCGGCAACGTCCAGGTCTGCGACTGCAAACTGCACGTCCAGGTTGTCCGGTTCATCCGCTGCCTGGGTGCGGAGGGCTTCGCTGTCCTGGGCGGTAAGCGGCTGGAGCCGCAGCATCAGCTCCACCTGGGCCAGCCCGGCCTTGGCCTCATGGTCGGCCGGCATGTCCTTCAGCGCCTGGCGGTAAGCGTCAGCCGCGGCAGCGTAGTCGCCGGCTTCGATGGCATCAAAGGCGGCCTGGTGCAGCGGCGGGAGCGGCGCGGGCTCCGCTTCTGCCCCGGCTCCCCCGCCGAGGCTGCCCGTCACGCCGTTGGCTGCGGCGACTTTCAGCAGTTCGTCAAAGAGGCTGCGGACCTGCTGTTCGTCGGCACCGCCCTGGAAGAGCGGGACCGGCTGCCCCTTCAGCACGGCAACGGCGGTGGGCACCGCCTGCACCTGGAACGCCTGGGCCAGCTGCGGGAAGGCTTCGATGTCGGCTGCGCCAAGGACCAGCCGGCCGCCGTAGCTGTCCACTACCTGTTCGAGGACGTCCAGCATGCCGGCGGACTCGGGCGAGTAGGAGGCCCACAGTGCAAACACCACGGGGACCTGCGCTGAGAGCTCCACGAGCTGCTGAAAATTGGCCTCGGTGACGTTGACCTTCAGTTCCGGGCCACCGGGGGCCTGGCCGGGCTGGTCACCGCCGTTTCCGGGGGGCGGGGCGGACGGGG